>NZ_JAHXYV010000020.1:0-447 GCF_019969775.1 Stenotrophomonas sp. OVS01A
GATATTTTCCACTGGCGATCATTGTCCCAATTTTAGTATTTAAATCACCTACAAGATATTCAACCTTGAAATTAACACCTGTTTGTTCTTCTAATTTTTTACCAATGGTTGTTTCATTAGTGTTCATGTTTTTACCTGGGGTGCCTGCATTAAAATAAGTAAAGGTTACTGGGGACAAATCCTTGCTGCCTGACTTGTTTGGTTTGCTGCTGGCGCTTTGGTCTTTTGTACACCCGACAATGGAAATCAAAAGTACAAGCCATAATACTACAGACAAAACTTTCTTAAGCATTATTCAACCCCCTGTTTTATTTATGAAAGCACTAGGTTATATGGTAATTGAATCATAACCACTGTACCTTTCTGTTTCTCACTTTGGAAAGTAAACTGAAATTGATTGCGGTAATAAAGCCTCAATCGATAATAGACATTTTTAATCCCTACATT
>NZ_JAHXYV010000021.1:0-443 GCF_019969775.1 Stenotrophomonas sp. OVS01A
ATACACTACTATTATTATAGAAAAATGTAAAAAGAGAGGACTTATTAATGAATTCCTTACCGATATTACCAACAATAAGTACCACCTTTATTGTTTTAAGCGGGATTACAGTTGCTATCGGCTGGTGGCAAATAAAGCAAAAAAAAATAGAGGCTCACAAAAAGACAATGTTCATGGCAAGCTTATTTGCCCTAATTTTCTTTATTATTTATGCTTCTAGAACCATTTTTATAGGAAATACTTCATTCGGCGGCCTAGATAATATTAAAATATATTATACCGTTTTTTTAGTATTTCATATCACATTAGCTACCATTGGTGCAGTATTAGGTGTAATTTCTTTAATAACAGGTTATAAAAATAATCTTTCTCTTCATCGCCGGCTAGGCCCCATTACAAGTATTGTTTGGTTCTTTACTTCGATTACCGGTGTAGCAGTTTAC
>NZ_JAHXYV010000022.1:0-438 GCF_019969775.1 Stenotrophomonas sp. OVS01A
CCCAGGCGAAGACCACGCATACCCTCAACGACCTGATCGAAATCGCGCGCGACGGCAAGGACTTCTACACCGAAGCGGCGCAGAAGGTGAAAGATGCCGAACTGTCGGCGCTGTTCGTGCGCATCGCAGGCGTCAAGG
This sequence comes from Stenotrophomonas sp. OVS01A, assembly GCF_019969775.1. Classification (NCBI taxonomy): domain Bacteria; kingdom Pseudomonadati; phylum Pseudomonadota; class Gammaproteobacteria; order Lysobacterales; family Lysobacteraceae; genus Stenotrophomonas; species Stenotrophomonas sp. OVS01A. Next base: position 139 of record NZ_JAHXYV010000022.1, read on the forward strand.
CCGACATCGTCACCAGCCTGAGTTCGGCGGTGGTCGCCGCGGGCGGCAAGCCGGCCGAGCACGGCACCTTCGTCGGCTCGATGCAGCAGTTCTACGGCAAGGTACGCGCGACCCTCGGCGACACCCAGTACGGCTATGTGGCCGAACTGGAAGAGTCGGAAGACCGTCTGCTCAAGGCTTTCAACGAGACCTTGTCCGACAGCGACACCCCGCCGGCCGCGCGCGTCGAAGTCGAGCGCCTGTTGCCGCAGGTGCGCGAATGCCATCAGGTGATGAGCACGCGCAAGCGTACGTTGAAAG
>NZ_JAHXYV010000023.1:0-438 GCF_019969775.1 Stenotrophomonas sp. OVS01A
TTACATGACTCGCTGGCGCAGTCGCTCTCGTTTTTACGCATTCAGCTGACCCTGCTGCGCCGCGCCGTTGATAAAGACGATAGCGCCGCCCATACCATTATCGCGGACTTCGATCAGGCGCTGGCCGAGGCCTATCGTCAGCTGCGTGAGCTGCTGACCACTTTCCGTCTGACCATTGAGCAGGCGGATCTGGTGGCGGCCATGCAGGCGATGATCGCCTCGCTGCAGGAGAAGAGCAGTGCAGAGATACACTTTAACTATCAGACCGGACTGCAGAGTCTGGAAGCACAACAGCAGGTGCATGTGTTGCAGATCGTCCGTGAGGCGCTGCTGAATGCGATTCGTCACGCCAGTGCGCAGGTTATCCGGGTGGATTATCAGCACAGTGAAAAAGGTGAGCACTTACTGACAATTACCGATGATGGCGTGGGGATGAAC
>NZ_JAHXYV010000024.1:0-435 GCF_019969775.1 Stenotrophomonas sp. OVS01A
CTTTAGCTCTGATTATCGGACTTATCGTCGGAAATATTCTGAAGCCGGGACACGGTTTAAATATCGACCCTGCTACTCTATCCGGTGATGTTTCTCAATATCAGCAAAAAGCTCATGATTCGACGCTGACAGGTTTTATCATGAATATTATTCCTGAAACGCTTGTCAGTCCACTTGTCGGTGAAACTATACTTCAGGTACTTCTGGTAGCTATCTTAATGGGTGTTGCTCTGGTTTTAACCAAAGAAAAAAGCCAGAAAGTAACCGACTTTTTACAGGATCTGTCTACTCCTATCTTCAAAATTGTGCATATGCTGATGAAACTGGCACCCATCGGGGCTTTTGGGGCAATGGCATTTACCATCGGAAAATATGGTCTTCATTCGGTCCTGAATCTGATATTTTTAGTGGGAACCTTCTATATTACCTCTATTC
>NZ_JAHXYV010000025.1:0-427 GCF_019969775.1 Stenotrophomonas sp. OVS01A
CTCCCTGGTGAAATTAGCGCTATGGAACCACCCGATCCCATCCCGAACTCGGAAGTGAAACGTAGCTGCGCCGATGGTAGTGTGGCCTAAGCCATGCGAGAGTAGGTCATCGCCAGGGTTTATACCCCGAAAACCCCGCTGCTCATGCAGCGGGGTTTTCCTTTTTTTGCAAGCCTCAGGTTTCGACCTGGACTTATAGCAACAACTTCACGAAGAGCTTCAAGTTCCTCTCACAAGTTGTTGACAAAGCTGAAAAGCCTGCCATAATAGGCGGCTCGCAACGACGAAAGGCCCTCGGGTCCAACGACGAAGCAGCATCGGCAACAACGTCCACTTCGGTGAGACGGCCTTGAAAAAAGGTGTTGACGAAGCGGAAAAGCCGGCTATAATGGGCGGCTCGCTACGAAGGAAACTTCGCAGCACACGG